>NZ_CP046622.1:5020000-5022500 GCF_009755665.1 Variovorax paradoxus | reverse complement strand
GCGAGGCGAACCGGGTGAACTGAAACATCTCAGTAGCTCGAGGAAAAGACATCAACCGAGATTCCGAAAGTAGTGGCGAGCGAAATCGGAGAAGCCTGTTAGTGATAGCACAAGACATAACGGAACAGCTTGGAAAGGCTGGCCATAGCGGGTGATAGCCCCGTACGTGAAATGACCTGTGTGGTACTGAGCTAACGACAAGTAGGGCGGGACACGAGAAATCCTGTCTGAATATGGGGGGACCATCCTCCAAGGCTAAATACTCATCATCGACCGATAGTGAACTAGTACCGTGAGGGAAAGGCGAAAAGAACCCCGGGAGGGGAGTGAAATAGATCCTGAAACCGCGTGCTTACAAAAAGTAGGAGCCTCGTAAGGGGTGACTGCGTACCTTTTGTATAATGGGTCAGCGACTTACATTCAGTGGCAAGGTTAACCGAATAGGGAAGCCGTAGAGAAATCGAGTCCGAATAGGGCGATCAGTCGCTGGGTGTAGACCCGAAACCAAGTGATCTATCCATGGCCAGGATGAAGGTGCCGTAACAGGTACTGGAGGTCCGAACCGACTAGTGTTGCAAAACTAGCGGATGAGCTGTGGATAGGGGTGAAAGGCTAAACAAACTTGGAAATAGCTGGTTCTCTCCGAAAACTATTTAGGTAGTGCCTCAAGTATTACCATCGGGGGTAGAGCACTGTTTTGGCTAGGGGGTCATGGCGACTTACCAAACCAAGGCAAACTCCGAATACCGATGAGTACAGCTTGGGAGACAGAGCACCGGGTGCTAACGTCCGGACTCAAGAGGGAAACAACCCAGACCGCCAGCTAAGGTCCCTAAAATTGGCTAAGTGGGAAACGAAGTGGGAAGGCTAAAACAGTCAGGATGTTGGCTTAGAAGCAGCCATCATTTAAAGAAAGCGTAATAGCTCACTGATCGAGTCGTCCTGCGCGGAAGATGTAACGGGGCTAAGCCAGTTACCGAAGCTGCGGATTTGCAATTTATTGCAAGTGGTAGGAGAGCGTTCTGTAAGCCTGTGAAGGTGCGTTGTAAAGCGTGCTGGAGGTATCAGAAGTGCGAATGCTGACATGAGTAGCGTTAAAGGGGGTGAAAAGCCCCCTCGCCGTAAGCGCAAGGTTTTCTACGCAACGTTCATCGGCGTAGAGTGAGTCGGCCCCTAAGGCGAGGCAGAGATGCGTAGCTGATGGGAAACAGGTCAATATTCCTGTACCGATATATAGTGCGATGTGGGGACGGATCTTAATAGGTCATCCAGTTATTGGATTATTCTGGTTTAGTTGGATGTAGGCGTGCATTAGGCAAATCCGGTGCACATATACCGAGGCCAACGATCGAGCGGACTTGTCCGTGAAGTGACTGAACGAGGTTCCAGGAAAAGCCACTAAGCTTCAGCTATATACGACCGTACCGCAAACCGACACTGGTGCGCGAGATGAGTATTCTAAGGCGCTTGAGAGAACTCAGGAGAAGGAACTCGGCAAATTGACACCGTAACTTCGGAAGAAGGTGTGCCCTATTAGTGTGTAGTGAACAACGAAGCATGAATGGGTTGCAAAAAATCGGTGGCTGCGACTGTTTATTAAAAACACAGCACTCTGCAAACACGAAAGTGGACGTATAGGGTGTGACGCCTGCCCGGTGCTGGAAGATTAAATGATGGGGTGCAAGCTCTTGATTGAAGTCCCAGTAAACGGCGGCCGTAACTATAACGGTCCTAAGGTAGCGAAATTCCTTGTCGGGTAAGTTCCGACCTGCACGAATGGCGTAACGATGGCCACACTGTCTCCTCCTGAGACTCAGCGAAGTTGAAATGTTTGTGATGATGCAATCTCCCCGCGGAAAGACGGAAAGACCCCATGAACCTTTACTGTAGCTTTGTATTGGACTTTGAACAGATCTGTGTAGGATAGGTGGGAGGCTTTGAAGCAGGGTCGCTAGATCTTGTGGAGCCAACGTTGAAATACCACCCTGGTGTGTTTGAGGTTCTAACCTAGGTCCATTATCTGGATCGGGGACAGTGCATGGTAGGCAGTTTGACTGGGGCGGTCTCCTCCCAAAGCGTAACGGAGGAGTTCGAAGGTACGCTAGTTACGGTCGGACATCGTGACGATAGTGCAATGGCATAAGCGTGCTTAACTGCGAGACTGACAAGTCGAGCAGATGCGAAAGCAGGACATAGTGATCCGGTGGTTCTGTATGGAAGGGCCATCGCTCAACGGATAAAAGGTACTCTGGGGATAACAGGCTGATACCGCCCAAGAGTTCATATCGACGGCGGTGTTTGGCACCTCGATGTCGGCTCATCTCATCCTGGGGCTGTAGCCGGTCCCAAGGGTATGGCTGTTCGCCATTTAAAGAGGTACGTGAGCTGGGTTTAAAACGTCGTGAGACAGTTTGGTCCCTATCTTCCGTGGGCGCTGCAGATTTGAGGAAGCCTGCTCCTAGTACGAGAGGACCGGAGTGGACACACCTCTGGTGTATCG